>NZ_JANSIQ010000011.1:0-27076 GCF_047502685.1 Synechococcus sp. OH20
CCCTTCTCTCCTTCCTCTTGAAACCTGTACCCTATTTTAAATTAACAGGCTGTAATTTCGGCTAAAACGCTTACCCCACAATGATTTCAGCCCTTGGCCCGTTGAGATTTTGTCCAGCCTTATCCGATTCAGGGCAAAGTGTGCCACCTTACTTTTTTGAAAGATAGAGCCCACCTTGCTGTAGCTGAAACTACAAACTGGGGATATCAATGGACTTGGTTGTCTACAACACATTAACCCGCCGCAAGGAAGTGTTTCAGCCACTGGCAGCAGGGGGATCTGGGTTCATTTCTGCCGATCCTTCTCAGGGATCCGCCGAGGCGGCTGCTGGGGAGAAGCCCCTGGTGCGGATGTACGTCTGCGGCGTCACGGTTTACGATCTCTGCCACCTCGGCCATGCGCGCACCTATGTGGTCTGGGACATGGTGCGTCGTTACCTGGAGTGGCGGGGCTACCGGGTGAAGTATGTGCAGAACTTTACCGATGTGGACGACAAGATCCTCAAGCGGGCCCTAGAGCGGGGCGAATCGATGCAGGCGGTGGCGGAACGCTTCATCGCCGAGTATTTCCAGGATATGGATCGCCTCAACATCAAGCGGGCCGATCTCTACCCCAGGGCAACCCGATCGCTGCGGGCGATGTTCGAGCTGATCCAATCGCTGGAGCTCAAGGGCTTTGCCTACCGGGTACGGGATCCCCTTGCCCGTCAGGCGGAGATCCCTGCTTACGATGTCTACTACGCCGTCCGTAAATTCCCGGACTACGGCCAGCTCTCCGGTCGCAAGCTAGAGGAGCTGGAGGCAGGGGCCAGTGGCCGGGTGGGGGAGGAAGGGGCTGGCAAACAGGATCCCTTCGATTTTGCTCTTTGGAAGGCGGCTCCCCCTTCCGAGCCGGGGTTTGAGTCCCCTTGGGGTTGGGGACGTCCGGGCTGGCACATCGAATGCTCGGCCATGGTGCGAGAGACTCTGGGGGATCACATCGACATTCACGCCGGCGGAGCGGATCTCATTTTTCCCCACCACGAGAACGAGCTGGCCCAATCGGAGCCGATTACCGGCAAGCCGCTGGCCAGGTACTGGCTGCACAACGGCTTTGTCAACATCAACGGCCAGAAGATGTCCAAATCTTTGGGCAACTTCACCACCCTACGCCAGGCGCTTGCCGTCTATCACCCCATGGCCCTGCGGCTGTTCCTGCTGCAGACCCATTACCGCAGCCCGATTGACCTCACCGAGCCGGCGATGCAGGCGGCCAGCCACGGCTGGGAAACTCTCCAAAAAGGGATCCACTGCGCCCAGCAGTTTTGCCAGACGGCATCTCCCGATTGCGAGGCGATGCAAGCCTTTCAGGCGGCCATGGACGATGATTTTGGCACCCCTGGGGCGCTGGCCCTTGCTTTTGAGCTGGCCAA
This sequence comes from Synechococcus sp. OH20, assembly GCF_047502685.1. Lineage (NCBI taxonomy): Bacteria > Bacillati > Cyanobacteriota > Cyanophyceae > Synechococcales > Synechococcaceae > Synechococcus > Synechococcus sp. OH20. Next base: position 1,412 of record NZ_JANSIQ010000011.1, read on the forward strand.
AGAACTGATCCGTGAGCACAACCTCTTGACCCACCAGGGCCACACCCACCTGCAGCCGCAGGTGCTGAGGCAGAAGAGCGCCGCCCTGCTGGAGATCTTGGCCACGCTGGGCTTCTGCTGGCCCCAGCCTGCCACCGCCGAGGGATCTGAGAAAGCCGTCGCCAATGGGGAACTGGCCAAGCTTCCACCCCTCGAAGAAAAGCAGATCGAGGAGCTGGTGGCCCAACGCACGGCAGCCCGCAGGGCGAAAAACTTTGCCGAGGCGGATCGAATCCGGGAGCAGTTAAAGGCCCTGGGGATCACCCTCATCGACCAAAAAGACGGCACCACCCGGTGGCTGCGGGAGTAGGGGTTGCCCATCACGAAGGGATCCCTAGGCCGGAAACGGCCTGGCGGTAGAACTGGCGCATCTCGGCAAACCACTCCACTCGCGAGGGATCCCAGGTGTAGAACATGTGGCCGCCGCGGTAGTGGCGCAAGAGAAGGTTGGCCTTGAGGCGGGGATCCAGCTTCATCAAGTCCACCAGGTGGTTGGAGGCAAAGTAGGGGGTGACCAGGTCGTAGAAGCCATGGTGGATGCTGACTCGCAGGTGGGGGTTGAGGGCCATGCTGCTGCGCAGCTCGTCCATGGCGCCGATGAACCCTTGCTTGAGCTCTCCTTTGGGAGCGAAGCGCCAGGACTTAAACACCTCCAGGTTGAGGAGATGGTAGGTCAGCTCCGTGTCCACCTGCAGGGTCTCCCGCAGGTGGCTGTTGATGGCGGCGGTAAAGAGGCGATCTACCCCATCCAAGGTGGGATCGGATCCCTCGAAGGTAGGCCGATCCGGAAAGGGATCCACCGTGGTGACGGAAGCATCGTACAGCCCCAGCACCAGCCGCTGGGAGCGCAACAGCTCGCGGGCAAAGCTGGCCGGGTCGATCCGACCGCCTTTGTGGGCCACATACTCAGGTGAGAGTCCGATCCCTGCCGCCATCTCTGTGTAGATGGCCTGCCGCTCTGCCTCTGGCATCGCCTCCCCCATGGCCAAAAGAGGCAACAGCCGCTGGCGGGCAAAGCCTTCTGCTTTGGGCAGCAAGATCTGCAAATCCTCCCCCCAGCCACACCGCCCGTGATAGGCTGCCGTGGCCACGTAAGAGGGGAACAGGGTTGCCCAGGTGCTGAGGTTGTAATCGGTGGTCTCCAGCAGCCCGAACTCGATGGCCGGCGAGATGAGAATCGCTCCTGACAGGCCCACCCCAAACTTGGCTTGCAGCTCCTTGGCCAGCCGCGCCACCCGAAATCCCCCGTAGCTCTCACCGGCAATGAAAATAGGAGAGAGCCAGCGCTTATACCGCGAGAGGAAGCCCTGGATAAACTCGCCCAAAGATTGCAAATCCCGCTCCACGTCCCAGAAGGGTGCTTCTTTGGGGGGCTCCTCCTCCTTCTCCTCCGGCTGAGTGGGCTTGGCCGCCGGATCGGATTTTTCCTGAGAACTTTTGGCGTCTTGAGACTCTTTGGGCAGGGCGCGGCTAAAGCCTGTCCCCACCGGATCGACGAAGACCAAATCAGAAAACAGCAGCCAACTTTCGGCGTTATCCACCAGTTGCACCGGTGAGGGCGGCAGGCTGCCGTTGGGCCCAAAGCAAATCCGTCTCGGCCCCAGGGATCCCATGTGCAAATAGGCAGAGGCGGCCCCCGGCCCGCCGTTGAAAACAAAAGTCAGCGGGCGGTGCGGGGAGTCAGAATCCTGCCTCAGATAAGCGACGTGAAAGATCTCGGCCACCGGCTTTTCTCGGCGGAAGAGCGTCTGCCAGCCAGCCACCGCCCTGTAGGGGAAGGACTCCCCCCCGGCGTTGAACGTGTGCTCTGTGGTGTGCAAGACAGGAGTGGACTCAGATTCTGCAGGCATAGAGACACGGGAGCTGCAACTTGCCTATCCAGTAAATCACAAGTTGCCAGATCTCCACCCCTGCCTTGGAACAGGAGCCGAGGGTTACAGGGTGAGCGGCGCTTCCAAGGTCAGATTAAAAGATTGGCCGGGGCGCAGCACCACCACCTGGGGAGCGGTAACATTGCCTACCACTACGCCAGCCGCTGCCCCTCCCAGGACATTGCCCGCCGAGACACCGCCGGTGATGGCTCCCAAAAGGGTGCCTGCGGCTGCCCCAATGGCCGCATCCTGGGCGATGGCCTCAGCCGAATACTGCCGGGGATCTTTCTCGTCGTGAAGAATGTTGGAAACAGCCCGCAGGCTATAGGTGCGACCCCCGAGGACGATGGCAGTGGCAACAAAGCGGGATCCGCCCGGCGCCGGCTCCATCTGCCCGAAGACGCGGCTGCCAGCCGGGATCACCAAACGCCCCTGGTTGTCGAAAATGTTTTGCGTGACGGCCACTTCCAGGGGATAGATGGTGTCTGGATAAAAGTATTGCGGCCCTTCGCTGCTGAGGCTGCCGACGGGAATGATCGTCCCCTGCTCAAGGCGGTAGGTGCCCAATTCAAAAAGCGGCTGGGCCACCACCGGCAAGGGGGCCAGCAGAGGGATCCCTGCCCAACCCATCACAGCGGCTGCTAAGATAGCTTTCATTGCAAATCTCCTAATTCTCCAGGGTTCTGGCGGGTGTCTGTGGCCTTGCGGGGCCAGTTGCCTTCCCTGTGCAGATCTCTCCATAACTTCTAGGTTATCGAATCAAAGTGCCAGCCCCTTTTCCGGGGTGGGTAGCTTTATCTGCAACTTTGGGCAGTTTTGGGCAGCCCGAAAGCCTACTTGTTCAATTTGAATTGAGGCGCACGGCCCTCACCCCCAGCCCCTCTCCCAGAGGCCCAAGCGCTCCGCGCCGCTCACGCGACCACCCCCAGCCCCTCTCCCAGAGGCCCTCACCCCCAGCCCCTCTCCCAGAGGGAGAGGGGGGATGGGGCTCAAAAGTGCTGGAAGGCGTGCTGGCGGCTGAGGGGTTGTCCGTCGCTCAACCACACCGTTCCCTGCGGATCCCAGCCGGTTACTTCCCCAATCCAGGTCGCCCCCGGCAACTGTTCCAGAAGGCGCTGGGCCAGCGCGGGCTCGGCGCTGAGCAACAGCTCAAAATCTTCCCCGCCGTAGAGCGCCCACTCCAGGGCTTGGCCCGGAAAAACATGTTGCAAAGCCGCCGAAATCGGGATCCGCTCCCCCTCGATCCGCGACTCCACCCCACTGGTCTGGCACACCTGCACCAGAGCATCTGCCAAGCCATCGCTGGTGTCCATGCCGGCCAGGCGCAAAGGATCCGGGATCCCTTCCAAAAGGGGTAATAGATCCAAGCGCGGGCGCGGATATTGGTGCGCCCTGATTAACTGCTCTCGCTCGGCTGCCGCGGCTGAGGATCCCTGTTCGGGATGGAGCAGCAGCTCCAGGCCGGCCCGCGCGTCGCCATGGGGCCCTGTTACGATCAGCCAATCGCCCGGCTGGGCCCGTTTGCGCTCAATAGCCCGCCCCGGCTGTACCGATCCCAGAGCCGTGATCGCCACAAACCGCTGCGGCGACCGACACAGATCCCCCCCTACCAATTCCGCTCCCCAAGGGGCACAACAGGCTTGCATCCCTCGATAGAGCTCCTCCACCCAAGCCACCGGCGTGGATCCCGGCAGGCCCAGGCCCACCAGCAAAGCCAGGGGACGGGATCCCATCGCCGCCAGATCCGAGAGATTGGCCGCCACCGCGCGCCAGCCCACTGCATGGGCCGGGGTGGTCAAGTCGCTGAAGTGAACCCCCTCCACCAAGACATCGGTGGTCACCACTAACTGACCCTTGGGAGCGGCCAACACTGCCGCGTCATCCCCCACCACCTGGTCAGGGCAGTAGCGCTGTACGATCTGCAACAGCCCTGCCTCGCCAATTGCTGAGATCTCCAGGGGAAAGGGAGCGCTGCTTTGCTGAGGAGAGCTGTGAGAAAGACCGGAAAACAAAGGCACCTTTTGCGGACAAACAAAGCGGAAAGAGAGATCTGGATATCAGGATCCAATAGTGCCATGGGCAAGCCGGAGAACTTTATTCTGCCGCTCGCTGTCCAATCAAGGCATAGAAGGGATCCCCGCCTCCCCCTGCCAACAAGCTCAGCCAACCCATGGGGGCAGGCCGCTGGATGGCCTCGACAATCTCGAACCCCGGCACCGACTTAAAATAGCGCTTGACCAGCTCCACCCGCTCTGCTTCCGAGCTGTCCCGCCAAGCCTGAATCGCCTTCTGGAAAAACATGCGGTTGGAGAAGCTGACAATGAAAAGGCCCTGGGGCTTGAGGATGCGGTGCACCTCGGCAAACACCTCTTCCGGCTGCTGCAGGTATTGCACCGAAACCGTATTCAGCACCGCATCGAAGGATTGATCTGGGAAGGGCAGAATTGGGTTTTGGTTCAAGTTCTGGATGAAGAAGTGATGGAGCCGGGGGTTGGCCGCCAGTTCCTCGGCATTCATCCCATGCCCCTCCACATGGGCAAAATCCATCTCCGGCGGCAGATGAGAAACCCAACTGCTCATCAGATCGAGAATGCGGGTCTGGGGCCGCAAATACCGGCGGTACAGGTCGGTGAGCTGGCCGATAAAGCCGGCATCCACGTGGGTTACAAAGCGGGGATAGTCATAAAAGAAGGCATCGTCGCTGGGATCCAACTTGGAGCGCTGCCAATCTTCAAGAACCGCCATGACAAAAATCCTTTGCAAAGCTTAATCAAAGCTAACACTTTGGAACCCTCAGAAAGGGGGCGGGCGTGATAGCGTAGCAGGGCGACGGTGGCAATTTTGCGAGGGACTTCTTGCCGTGATGTCTGCGTCTTACGCTTCTTCGACAGCTCGCTCCTCTTCTGCCGCTGGCTTTGGCCTGCGCGACTATGTAACCGAGCTGCAGCTCCACATGGCCCTGCAAGCCCGCAGCCTCACCCCGTCTCTGGACGTTTCCCCAGCTCAGGACAGCCCCCAGGCCCTGGTGCAGCAGGCGCAGGCGGAGCTGGAGAAGTCCGTCTCCCGCCAGTGGCTTTGAGGGGCACAGCCTGGGCAAAGTGCTCAAGCCAAACTCTTGCGCAGCACCCCCTGCACCAGCAGAACCGACACCACCACAAACCCCGTCAATAGGCCCAGGGATCCCGCCAGGGTGAGGTCGCCCCAGGGGGCCTGCAGCACCACGTCGGCAAAGCTCCAGGTGCTACTGCGATAGACGTGGCGGATGGGCTCGATGGCAAAGGTGAGCGGGTTGAGGCTGGCCACCCAGCGCAGCCAGGTGGGCATAAAGCTGAGGGGAGCCAAAGCCGTGCTGGAAAAGATCAGTGGCAGATTCACCAAAAAGATAAAGGCCAGCAACTGCTGGTGCCCCGGCATGGCAAAGGCCAGGCCTAAGCTCAGGGCTGTAAAGCCCAAGACCAACAGGCCCACGATCAGGGCCACCACCGCCAAGCCCCGCCCGTCCGGGATCCCGGCTCCGAGGGCATAGTCTGCCCCCACGATCACCGCCGTCTGCAGCAGCGCCAAACTGACGATGAACAGGCTAGAGGCCAGCACAATGGAAAAGCGAGAGGTGAGGGGAGCCACCAACAATCGGTTTAAAAATCCAAATTCCCGGTCGAAAATCACCGGCACGCCGGCATTCAAGGCCCCGCCGAAGGCCGTAAACACGATCACCCCTGCCCCCAAAAACTGGGTGTAGTTTTGTCCGGCCCCGAAAATGCCGGCAGGAGCATTCTGGAACAAGGCCCCGAACAAAATCAACCAGAGCAGCGGCTGGATGATGCCGACCAGCAGGGTTGTGGGGCGACGCTGCAGTTGGATAAACAAGCGGCGGGCGAGGGCAAAGGTCTCCTGCCAAAAGTCGGCTGTAAATAGAGGAATTGGGTTGGATGGGGTTGGGGAAGCAGCAGAGGTCATACCAAGGCTCCTGCAAAGTTTTGAATGAGGTAGGGATCGGGAATCAGGGAAAAACTACTTCTTTTTGCCCAGGTTGGCTTCGGCGGCAGCCAGCTCCGCATCCAGGAGCGTTTGCCCGGTTGCCGCCAAATACACGTCATCCAAGCTGGGACGGGATTGGGTGCTGCTGAAGATCTCCAGCCCGTGGGCCTCGAGCTGGGCGCGGATCTGGCTGAGGGGATCCTCCCCATTGCGCTGCACCACCAGGTTGAGGGCGTTGCCCTGGGCGCTGTTGATCACCACTTTTTGGACAAAGGGCAGGGATCCCAGCAGTTCGGCCCCCCGCTGGGCCAGTTCTGGCGGCGCAAACTCCTGCAGCTTGAGGGTGATGCGCTCGCCGCCGACGCGGGCTTTTAGCTCTTCTGGCGTTCCTTCGGCAATTACCTTGCCGCGGTCGATGATGACCACCCGGTCGGCCAACAGGTCGACCTCCTCCAGGTAATGGCTGCTGAGCACCACCGTAACGCCGGTGTTTTTAAGTTGGCGCAGAAAGTCCCAGATGGCCAGCCGGCTGGGGATATCCAGGCCCACCGTGGGCTCGTCCAAAACCAGCACCTGCGGCTGGTGCAGCAGTCCTGCCGCCAGATCTAGGCGTTTGCGCAAGCCGCCAGAGTAGGTGCCGATGCGTTGGTCGGCGCGGTCGGCCAGCCCCAGCAATTCCAGGACAGCGGCGATCCGCTCTTGGGCCAGAGGCCGCGGCAGGTGGTAGAGATCGGCCTGCAACTGCAACAATTCTCGCCCCGTCAGCACCTTATCCAAGGCCACCTCCTGGGCAACAAAGCCCAGCTTTTCCCGTACCGCCTTGGGATTTTGGTTGACCGGGATCCCGCACACCTCGATCCGACCTGCGTCAGGGCGCAGCAGGGTGCACAGGCAGTGCAGAGTGGTGGTTTTGCCGGCGCCGTTGGGGCCGAGAAGGCCGTAGATCTGGCCGGGCTCTACTTGGAAGGAGACATCTGCCACGGCCACTGTGGAGCCGTAGCGCTTCTGGAGTTGTTCTACCAAGACTGCAGGGGTATCTGACATGGGCATCCACCTTTCGCTCCTTCTAGGCTATCAAGCCGCTCAAGAGAAAGGGGGGGCGCCCCCTCTCGGCAGCTCTGTAGCCGCCGACTCCCTGGGATGGTGGGATCCAGACCGAGGCTCAGGATATAGTGGTTCAGGCGACGCTGAGGGGCTGCAGGTGGATTTTCGCCGATTTCCCGCTCAGCCCGCTCGCGCCGAACGGTCGCCAATGTCTGTTGTGGGGAGGAGATGAATGTTGAAACCAGAGCTCGCCCGCTGGCCTGCGCATCCCACCTGTGCGGGCCCGACTTCCCCTCTTCAATCTCTCATCCAAAATCTCATCAAACCTAAACTGGGATCTTTTGCAGCTTGGGCGATCTTGGCGCTCGGCCTGGTCGGCTGCGGCGAGGCGACAACTCCGCTTAGCCCGCTGGAAAATGCCTTTTTGCGAGCTGACGACTTTGAAATTACAGGGGGATCCCCGACAGCAGGCGGGGTGGGGCCCTACCTTCAGTTCAACCTGCGGCGGCAGCGGGACAACCAGGTCTTGAATCGCCCCTTCAACGTCTATGTGGAGAATGCAGGGCTGGCGGAAGGGCGACCTCCTCTGGTCGATAACCAAAACCGCCCCATCCTTCTCCAACGCTCGGTGGCTTTTTTGGGCAACGGCCTGGACTTGAACAGGGATGGCCAGCCGGATCCGCCTCCCAGAGAACCTCCCAGCCTCGACAGTAGCCCGCTGCTGCCCTATGCGCCGCCCAACAACTGGCAAAGCCGCGCCGTCCTCGCCTACGTCCCCCGCCAGGCCAACATCCCCGGACGGGGCCCCGGCGACCGCTTTGGCCTCTACTTCTCCTCCATCCTGTCCTACAGGGGGCAACTTCGCTTCCGCGCCCGCGACGAGCTGGGCAACGCTCCCGCCCGCATCTTTGAGGTTACTTATCCCCCGACACCCAGCCGGGCCAACGTCACCGTCACCTTGGCCAACGTTAGCGCCAGCCCCCAAGAACCGGTGCTCATCGCCATCTGTAACCAGTTGGGGGCTGCTGCCGTGGTGGGCCTGCGGAGCGGCACCTTTACCGAGCTGGTGGATCTTTTGCCGGCCCCCAGCTTGCCGGTGGATCCCAGCTTGAGCGAGCCCATCCGCTACGTGGCCGAAGCCTATCAGTTCAACCGCGAGCGAGCCGTTATCCGCGTCTCCCAGAATGCTGCGGATCCCAGCCGCATGAGCGTTCCCCTCTTGGGATCCGAGGGCACAACCGGCAGGGCAGACTTGACGATGGTGAACTCCACCGCTGATCGGCTCACCTGCTTTAACGACCGGCTCTCCGATCTGCGCAATACATTTTCTGACTTCTTCAGATAACAATTAAGCCACAGCTTTCCACCTGCCGGTTTGCAGCAAGCGGAGCCAGTAAAAGCTGGAATGTACGGCCTGGCTTTCCCAGATCGTCCAAAGTCTGCTGAAGAAGCTAGCCGAAAAAACTCGAAAAATCTGTTCATGGCAAGCTTTTTTGGCTTTCCTGGCTTATTCGATTGCCCTATTGGCAAAATCTAGCCCTGACTTGGGCCTAACCCCTTTTCCTGTCGGATTGGATTGCGATATGCTGGTTTTCCAACTCTAAAATGTGATCGACTCCGAGCTGTTTTTCTGCCCATGAATCCCCATCGCTCCCAGGCTTCGGTTCCTATCCTGCAGGAAAACTGGCACTTTCAAGAGCGGGATGCCTGCGGCGTTGGGTTCCTGGTGGATCGCCAGGGGAGGGCCAGCCACGAGCTGCTGCAAAAAACCCTCGCTGCCCTTACCTGCATGGAGCACCGGGGCGGCTGTGGCGGCGACAACCAAAGCGGCGATGGAGCCGGCATTGCCACGGCCATTCCCTGGGCGCTGCTGCAGGCAGAGAGGGAGGAGATCCGAGCTTGGGATCCCCGCCGCAGTGCTGTGGGCATGGTGTTCTTGCCCCCGGATCCCGCCGAGTGCCAAGCAGTGCGGCAGCTCATCGACGACTACTTGGCCACCACGGAGTGGGGACGGCCCCTCTGGCGCCGGGTGCCGGTCAATCCGGAGTGCCTGGGGCCAATGGCGCGACAAACCCTGCCTTCTATCTGGCAAATGCTCCTCACCCATCCCAGGCTGGAGGGGGATGAGCTGGAGCGACAGCTCTATTTGCTGCGGCGGCGCCTGCGGCGGCAGGTGGAAAGCCGATTCGGCTTTTACTCCATCTATTTTGCTTCCCTCTCCTGCCGGCTCATCGTCTACAAAGGCATGGTGCAGTCAGCCGTGTTGGGCCAGTTTTACCGCGATCTGCACAACCCCCTCTACACCACCGCCTACGCCACCTACCACCGCCGCTTCAGCACCAACACCCTGCCCCGCTGGTCGCTGGCCCAGCCCTTCCGCTACCTCTGCCACAACGGCGAGATCAACACCTACCTGGGCAATGTCAACTGGATGGCTGCCCGCGAGCCCTCTTTGGCCCATCCCCTCTGGGGCGAGGCCATCGAAGAGCTCAAACCCGTCATCGATCCCGGCACCAGCGACTCGGCAGGCTTGGATGCGGTCTTCGAGCTCTTGATCGCGTCGGGCTACTCCAGTCAGCAGGCGATGATGGCGCTGATCCCGGAAGCCTACCGCCACCAGCCGGAGCTGCAGGATCACCCGGAAGTGGTGGACTTCTACGAGTTTTTCGCCGGCCTGCAGGAAGCGTGGGACGGGCCGGCCATGGTGGTCTTCTGCGACGGCAAAACCATTGGCGCCACTCTAGATCGCAATGGCCTGCGCCCGGCCCGCTACGCCCTCAGCCGCGATGGGTTGCTGGTGGTGGCTTCAGAAGCCGGGGTGGTTCCCCTGCCGGAAGCCGAGATCCTAGAAAAGGGGCGGCTGGGACCAGGGCAGATGCTGACGGTGGATCTGCAAAGTGGCCGGCTCTACAAAAACTGGGAGATCAAAGCTCGGGTGGCGGCCCAACACCCTTATGGGGAATGGCTCAAGACCTGCCGCGTCCAGCTGGCCAGCCAAGACTTTGAGGTTGCCCCGCAGCTTGCGGAGGAGCAGTTGCTGCAGGTTCAAACCGCCTGCGGCTATTCCTCGGAAGATGTGGAGATGATCATCGAGGAGATGGCGGCCACAGGCAAGGAGCCGGTTTTCAGCATGGGGGACGACGCGCCGCTGGCGGTGTTCTCCACCCAGCCCCACCCCCTTTACGACTACTTCAAGCAGCGCTTTGCCCAGGTCACCAACCCGGCCATCGATCCCCTGCGGGAAAGCTTGGTGATGTCTTTGGAGGTGTACCTGGGATCCAAAGGCAACCTGCTGGAGATCCGTCCGGAGCATGCTCGCCTGCTGCACCTACGCAGCCCGGTGCTCAACGAGGCGGAGCTAGCTGCCCTGCAGCGGACGCCTTTCTCTTGCCGGACGCTACCCATCCTCTACCCGGTGGCCGCTGGGCCAGAAGGGCTGGCCGCTCAGGTGCGAGCCCTGTGCCAAAAGGCGGCGCAGGCAGTGCGGGAGGGGGCCGAGATCTTGATCCTTTCGGATCGCGGTCTCAGTGCTGAGCAAGCCTTGATCCCGCCCCTGCTGGCCGTGGGTGCCGTCCACCATCACCTCATCCAGGAGGGGCTGCGCCTACGCGCTTCTCTGGTGGTGGAGACCGCCCAATGCTGGAGTACCCACCACTTTGCCTGCCTGATCGGCTATGGGGCCAGCGCCGTCTGCCCTTACCTGGCCTACGAGGCGGTGCGCCAGTGGTGGCACAAGCCCAAGACGCAAACCCAAATGGCCGCCGGCAAGCTGCCCCAGCTCTCTTTGGCCGAAGCCCAACTGAAGTACCGCACGGCCATCGAGGCGGGCTTGCTCAAGATCCTCTCCAAGATGGGCATTTCTCTGCTCTCCAGCTACCACGGGGCGCAGATCTTCGAGGCCATCGGCCTCAGCCAAGAGGTGATCGAGCTGGCCTTCCGCGGCACGGTATCCCGGGTCGGGGGGATGACGCTGGCAGATCTGGCCCGCGAGGGCATGGCCAACCACTGCCGCGCCTTCCCCGAGCTGAGCGCGAAAAAATTGGAGAACTTTGGCTTTATCCAAGCGCGGCCCAAGGGGGAGTACCACATCAACAGCCCGGAGATGGCCAAGCTGCTGCACAAGGCCATCGCCTCAGGACAGCCCGACCACTACGAGATCTACCGGGCCCATCTGCGCCACCGCCCCCCCACAGCCCTGCGGGATCTGCTGGACTTTCGCAGCGACCGGGATCCCATTCCCCTAGAAGAGGTAGAGCCGGCCACCGAGATCTTCAAGCGCTTTGCCACGGGGGGAATGTCGCTGGGAGCCCTCAGCCGCGAGGCCCACGAGACCCTAGCCATTGCCATGAACCGCATTGGCGGCAAGTCCAACTCCGGCGAAGGTGGAGAAGATCCGGAGCGCTACATCCCCATCACCGATGTGACGCCGGAGGGCACCTCGGCGCGCTTCCCCCACCTGAAGGGCCTGCGCATGGGGGACAACGCCAGCTCGGCGGTGAAGCAGGTGGCTTCGGGCCGCTTTGGCGTGACGCCGGAGTACCTGCTCAACGCGCGGCAAATCGAGATCAAAATTGCCCAGGGAGCCAAGCCGGGCGAGGGCGGACAACTGCCGGGCAAAAAGGTCAGCCCCTACATTGCCAAGCTGCGCCGCTCCAAGCCGGGGGTGACCTTGATCTCGCCGCCGCCCCACCATGACATCTACTCGATTGAGGATCTGGCCCAGTTGATCTTCGACCTGCACCAGGTCAACCCGCAGGCGCAGGTGTCGGTGAAGCTGGTGGCGGAGGTGGGCATTGGCACGGTGGCGGCGGGGGTGGCCAAGGCCAATGCCGACATCATCCAGATCTCCGGCCACGAGGGGGGCACGGGGGCTTCCCCCTTGAGCTCCATCAAACACGCGGGGGCGCCCTGGGAGCTGGGCCTGGTGGAAGTGCATCACGCCCTTTTGGAAAACGGACTGCGGCAGCGGGTGATTCTGCGCGTGGACGGCGGCATTCGCACCGGCTGGGAAGTGGTGATGGCGGCCATGCTGGGGGCGGAAGAGTTTGGCTTCGGGACAGTGGCCATGATTGCCGAGGGGTGCATCATGGCGCGGGTCTGCCACACCAACAACTGCCCGGTGGGGGTGACCAGCCAGAAAGAGGAGCTGCGCAAGCGCTTCCCCGGCACTCCTGACCAGGTAGTAACTTTCTTTACCTTTGTGGCCGAGGAGGTGCGCCAAGTCCTAGCCCAACTGGGCTACCGCTCCTTGGAGGAGGTGATCGGCCGGGTGGATCTGCTCTGCCCCCGTACCGACGCGGCTCTGGAGAAAACCCAGTCCCTCAACTTGGACTATCTGCTGCGGACTCCCCCCGGCTTCGATCCCCACCAGCGGCCCGAGTGGATAGACCATGAGCTGGTGCATGGCAACGGCCCGGTGCTGGACGAGGCAATCCTGGCGCGGCCCGAGGTGCAAAAGGCCATCGAGACCTGCGACACAGCTACAGTGGAGCTCCCCATCGCCAACACGGATCGCTGCGTGGGCGGACGCATTGCCGGCACCCTGGCCCGGCTGTATGGGGATACCGGCTTTGCCCGACAAGGGGGGCTACTGGATCTGCGCTTTGTGGGCAGCGCCGGCCAGAGCTTTGGGGCCTTTACCTTGGCGGGCATGCGCCTGACCCTGACGGGGGAAGCCAACGACTACGTGGGTAAGAGCATGTGTGGCGGTGAAATTGTCATTCTGGCTCCCCCAGAAGCTCCGCGGGATCCAGCAGAAAACGTGATCCTAGGCAACACCTGTCTGTACGGGGCCACCGGCGGATCCCTGTTTGCCAACGGCCAGGCGGGAGAGCGCTTTGCCGTGCGCAACTCCGGCGCTCAGGCGGTAATTGAGGGATCCGGCGACCACTGCTGCGAATACATGACCGGCGGCGTGGTGGTGGTGCTGGGGCGGGTGGGCCGCAACCTGGGAGCGGGCATGACCGGCGGCCTGGCCTACGTATTGGATGAAGAGGGCAACTTCCCCGCCAAGGTCAACGGCGAGATCGTGCGCATCCAGCGGCTGCAAACAGCGGCGGCGGAAGCGCAACTGAAGGGCCTGATCCAGGAGCACTACCGCCGCACCCATTCCCCCAAAGCCGAGCGCATCCTGCAGAACTGGGAGCGCTACTTGCCCCTGTTTTGGCAGGTGATCCCGCCTTCGGAGGAGGGGAGTGAGCTGACGGATCCGGCGCAATCCCAGCCGGTGGCGCTGCCGTCGTAGGGGATCCGGGGCCTGTCGGTAACACTTCTTATCCCCTCGACGGCCAAAGAGGTTGGTAAACTGCGAGTGTATCCTGGCCTTTTCATCCTGTAACCCCTATGAGTTCCACTTTGCAAGCTGCCCAAACCCAGGCGCGAGTGCCCACTGAGACCATCCTGACACCGCGCTTCTACACCACCGACTTCGAGGCCATCGGCAAGATGGGGTTAGGCGATCGAGAGGCCGACTTCCGGGCCATCCTGGAGGAGTTTCGCGCCGACTACAACCGCCACCACTTTGTCCGCGGCGAGGAGTTCAACCAAGATTGGGAAAGCCAGCTCGATCCGGAGGCGCGGCGGCTGTTTGTGGAGTTTTTGGAGCGCTCCTGCACGGCGGAGTTCTCTGGCTTCCTGCTCTACAAGGAGCTATCTCGCAAGCTGAAGGAGACCAACCCGGTTTTGGCTGAGTGCTTTGCCCTGATGAGCCGCGACGAGGCCCGCCACGCCGGCTTCCTCAACCGCGCCATGGGCGACTTTAACTTGGCCTTGGATCTGAGCTTTTTGACCAAGCACAAGTCCTACACCTATTTCGCGCCCCGCTTCATCTTCTACGCCACCTATCTCTCCGAGAAGATCGGCTACTGGCGCTACATCCTTATCTACCGCCACCTCGAAGCTCACCCCGAAGACCGCATCTACCCCATCTTCAACTTCTTCAAGAACTGGTGTCAGGACGAGAACCGCCACGGCGATTTCTTTGCCCTCATGCTCCTGAGCCAGCCGCGGCTGCTCAAGGGATGGGTGGCGGAGCTGTGGTGCCGCTTCTTCCTGCTGTCGGTGTTTGCCACCATGTACCTCAACGACGTGGGCGAGCGCCCGGATTTCTACCGTCTCATCGGCCTGGATCCCCATACCTACGACATGGAGGTGATCTACAAGACCAACCGCGAGGCGGCCAAGGTCTTCCCGGTGGTGCTGGATGTGGAGAACCCGGAGTTTGTGCGCCGGCTGCAGAAGTGCGTGGCCAACAACGCCAAGTTGAGGGAGATTGCCCGCGGATCTGGCCCCTTCAAGGGCCTGCGTAAGCTGCCCCTTTACCTCAACAACGCCTACCAGTTCCTGCGGCTGTTCCTGCTCAAACCGCGCAAAGCTGGCTTTTACTTGTGGGAGCAGCCGGAGCCTCGTTTTGAAGAAGCGCCTGTTTCTGCTTGAGCGGCTCTTGATTCCAGCTCAGTATCGGTAAGCCTTGTAGGTCAGCCATGAACATCGCCGCCGAGATTACGCCCCTCTTTTTGTTGGGAACGCTGGCCTTTTTGGGGTGGGGGTTCTGGCGAGCCCGCCGGCGGGGATCCCTGGCCGTCTGGGTGTGGTTCCAGGGATCCCTGCTCCTTTTGCCGTGGGTGGTCTTCCTGGGGCTGCTGCTGTTTGGGGTTTACCTCAGCTTTGCTGGCTTCCTGCTGCTATTGCTGGTGTTCACGGGGCTCTACATTGCCGTGGGGCGCAAAACCCGCCAGTTGGCCCAGCAGGAGCTGCAGGCGCGGCGGCAGCAGTTGGCCCAGATGGAGGAGCGGCAGGAAATCCCCTCGGAAGGGGCTGGGGAGACGCCTGTCGAGCAACCTTTGGTCTTGCGGGGCATCTCTGCGGAAGATTTGCAGGCGATTCAATCCATCTTCGGTCTGGACACCTTCTTCGTCACCGAGACCATCCCCTATGGGGAGGGGGCGATCTTCAAGGGCAACCTGCGCGGCGAGGCAGAGGTGGTGGTGCCCCTGCTGACAGAAAAGCTGAAGGAACGAGTGGGCGGCCGCTACCAACTGTTTTTGGTGGAGGATGCCTCGGAAAAGCCGGCGGTGGTGGTCTTGCCAGATGAGATCGTCAACTACCGCGCTTCGATAGGGGCACAGATCCTGGCCGCGGGCCTGATGATAGCTAGCTTTCTGGCCACTTTGGAGGTGGGGGCCAACCTGCTGGGCTTCCGGCTGTTGGAGGCGCCGGGGCGCTGGGTGGAGGCCCTGCCGGTGGCGGCGGGGATCTTTGCCATTTTGCTGGTGCACGAGACCGGACACCGCTGGATGGCTGGCAAGTACGGCGTACGCCTCAGCCCAGCTTTTGTTATTCCCAGTTTGGGGATCGGCACGCTGGGATCCCTAAACCGCATCCAGTCGCCGGTGCCCAACCGCAAGGCCCTGTTTGACATTGCCTTTGCCGGCCCGGCGGCGGGGGGTCTCCTTTCCTTGGTGGTGCTGCTGGTTGGCCTGAAGCTCTCCGGCTCCGGTGGCCTATACGTGCCCACGGAGATCTTCCGTAGTTCCATACTGGTGGGCACGCTGGCGCGGCTGGTGCTGGGATCCCAGTTGCAGGCGGAGCTGGTGCCCATTCACCCCTTCGTGGCCGTGGGCTGGATTGGCCTGGCCATCACCGCCTTGAGCCTTTTGCCGGCAGGGCAGTTGGACGGCGGGCGGATCGTGCAGGCGGTGTACGGGCGCAAGACGGCGGCACGTGCCACAGTGATTACCCTGATTGCCCTGGCGGTGGCGGCCATCAGTAACGTTTTGGCTCTCTACTGGGCGCTGCTGATTCTCTTTATTGCCCGCGAGCCGGAGCGTCCGCCGCAGGATGAGATTACCGAGACCGACGGCCAACGGGATGCCTTGGCGCTGCTGGCCCTCTTTTTGATGGTGATGACCCTGCTGCCCATTGCCCCGGCCTTGGCGGGCTTCCTCAACCTCCCCAACGGCTAAAGTCTGGGAAGCTCGATGTCGCCGCCGGGAAAGGGCTTTGATCCCAGCCGAGATAATAGAGAGAAGCACCTGCAGCGCCTGCTGCTTCAGGCTGTCCACCATCACCAGGCGGGGCAACTGCAGGAGGCCATCTCCCTCTACCAACAGGTGTTGCAAGCCCAGCCCGCCCACCCGGAGGCGCTGCACCTCTTGGGGGTCTGTCGGCAGCAGCAGGGATCCCTGGAAGAAGCCATTGCCCTGATGCAGCAGGCCTTGGCGCAGCAGCCGCGGTTTCCCGACGCCCACTTGAATTTGGGCATTGTTCTCAAGCAGGCGGGGCGGCTGGGGGAGGCAAAAGCCCACCTCCAGCAGGCTCTGGAGCAGGGGGGACCGGATCCGGAAGTTCTGTACCAGTTGGGACTGGTGCTGCGGCAGCAGGGGGAGTTGGAGGCGGCCCTGGTGCCGCTGAGGCAGGCTCTGGAGTTGCAGCCAGACTTTGCCGATGCTGCCTATACGCTGGCCATCCTGCTGCGGGACTGTGGCCGGGAGGAGGAAGCTGCCGAGCTGTTCTACCGCCTCTGGCAAGCCGATCCGGCCGATTTGGCGGCGGCCCTGGGCTGGTGTGTCAGCCAGTTGCCCCTGCTCTACGACACCTCTGAGCAGATCCCAGTTGCCCGGGAGCGCTACCGCCAGGCCCTGGAACAGGTCAGGGCCCGCTGGGCACAACTGCCGCGGGATCCCAAAACCCTGGAGCGGGCGGCTGCTGGTGTTGGCTCCGTCCAACCCTTCTTTTTGCCCTACCAGGGCCAGAACGACCGCGAGCTGCAGCACCTGTACGGATCCCTGGTGGGGGAGGTGATGGCGGCCCGCCACCCCCAGCCCCCCGTTCTCCTGCGGCGCCGTCCTGGGCGGCTGCGGGTGGGCATCGTCTCCGGCCTGTTCCGGGATCACTCTGTTTGGAAGATCCTGACCCACGGCTGGGTAGAAGCTTTGGATCGCTCCCAAGTGGCCCTCTACGGCTTCCACACCTCGGCCGTCCAAGACGAGATTACGCGCTCCCTGCCACCGCGTTTTGAGCAGTTTATAGCCGGATCCCGCAGCTTGGCGGAGTGGCAGGCGATCATTCGAGAGGCGCAACTGGACGTGCTCCTCTACCCGGAAGTGGGCATTGACCCGGTCTGCGCCCAGTTGGCCGCCTTGCGTTTGGCCCCTGTGCAGGCCATGGCCTGGGGACATCCGCAAACCTCTGGCCTGCCGACGCTGGACGTTTTCATCAGCAGCGAACTGATGGAGCCGCCGGATGGGGCCGACCACTACACCGAGCAGCTCCTGCCCCTACCCGGCATCGGCACCTACTACATCCCTTTGGACGTTGACCCCGCCCCTGTGGACTGGCCAGCCTGGGGTATGGATCCCGATAGGGTGCTCTACCTCTGCGCCCAATCTCTGTTTAAGTACCTGCCCCTGTACGACGAGGTCTTCCCCCGCATTGCTCGGGAGGTGGGGCGGTGTCAATTCCTGTTTTTGCGGGGCCGCCTCTCCCAAGGGATCCGCCAGCGCTTTTGGCAACGGCTGCAGCGGGCCTTCCGCGCCTACGGCCTGGCCGCGGAAGACTATGTGCTGCTGCTGCCGGAACTCTCCCCCGCCCAATATGCCGCCTACAACGCCCTGGGAGATGTTTACCTGGACAGCATTGGCTGGTCTGGCGGCAACACCACCCTGGAAGCCCTGCCCCACGGCCTGCCCATCGTCACGCTGCCGGGATCCCTGATGCGGGGTCGCCACACCTACGCCATCCTGCAGCAGATGGGGATCCACGCAACCATCGCCTCTAACCTAGATGAGTATGTCCAGATTGCCGTGCGGCTGGGCCTGGATGACCGCTGGCGCGAACAGATGGGCCAGCAGGTAAAAGCCCGCCAGGAGCGCGTCTACCGGGATCCGGCCCCCATCCGCGCCCTGGAAGCCTGGTTGCAAAGCCTATAGGTGTGAGAAATCACAGTCGTTTCAAACAAGATTGAGACACCCTCACCCCCAGCCCCTCTCCTTTGTGGGAGAGGGGAGCTAGAGATCAACCAGCAAGCTATTCCATAACTGCTTGCTATAAAAAAGGGATAGAGCGGAAAGGGATCTACATGGCCGGTTAGGAGCGCAGCGCCCGCACAAAGGCCACCCAACCCAGGCTGAGATAGCGCTCCAGGTGCAACCCCACCTGCTGAAAGTGCTCACGCAACTGGGTTTCTGAGAAAAACCGAAGGCCGCTTGCTTCCAACCACCGCTGCACCATCTGCCCCCATCCCTGCACCTGCTGGCTGTGCATCGAGACAAACACCCCTCCCGGTTGCAAAACACGGGCAACTTCCCGCAGACAGGGATGCAAAGGCACTTCGTTCAGGGTGGCGCCGCTGATCACCGCCCCAAACGTTCCAGAGGCGAGGGGAAGCTGTTCGGCTCGGGCCCGCACCAGGCTGTAGCGCTGCCAGTGGGGCTGCGCCTGTTGGGCTGCCTCGGCCAATACCCCTGCCGCATTGTCCAAGCCGATCACCGTCCGCTGCGGATCCCTGGCCAGGAGCAAGCGGCTCCAGTACCCCCCTGCCGTGCCCAAGTCCAAGACGGGATCCGCCTCGCCCACCAGTTCCGCCAGCAATTGGCCTTCCCGCTCGCTGCCGAAGCTCTCTCCCGACAACAGCGACAGTGCCCAAGGCCGCCAGAGGCGATCGTAGCCCCAGGCAAACCCGGGCAGATGGGCAATGGCCTGAGCGGGAGTGAGCGGCCAGTCCGGCAAGGTGGCCAAAAAATCCACCGCTCCAAAGGCGGTGATGGGGTAAATTTGCCCGCAACTGGGACAGTAAACCCGATCCGCCGCGGATCCCGGCTCACGTCCCGGTGACAGGTTCAGCCCGTCTTGACCACAGCTCAGGCAGCGGTAGAGGTGAACCGGCAAAGCAGAGAGCATGAGACAGCCCAACGCAACCCGCAAGGCAAAGAGGGCAGCCGCCGGGACCCAACCCCCAACAACCGCCCTCCCAAGTTAATCCATGCAACACCCCAGACCAACCATCTAGAGAGGATCCCTCAGATCAACTTTGGACTGGGCAAGCCGATCTTCTCTGGGATGGGCACATACTCTGAGACAATCGCCCGGAACTCGTCCCCATCCAACGTCTCCCGCTCTACCAAAGTATCGGCCAGGCGATCCAGCAGAACGCGGTGTTCCAACAAAATTTGCTTGGCTTTCTGGTAGCAGCTCTCCAGGATCTGCCGCACCTGGCGGTCGATCTTGGCGGCCACGTCCTCGGAGTACTCGACGCGGTTCATCCAGCCGCCGCCCAAGAATACCTCGTTGTTGGGCGGATCCAACATCAGCGGCCCCAGCTCGGACATGCCAAAGCGGGTCACCATCTGCCGCACCAGATTCGTGTTCTGCTGCAGGTCGTTGCTGGCTCCGGTGGTCACTTCCGAGTAGCCGAAAACGATCTCCTCAGCCGCCCGACCGCCAAAGCCCACAACCACCCGATCCAACAGCCAAGCGCGGCTGTACATGCCGGAGTCGATCTGCTCTTCGTTGGGCAGTTGCTGGGCAAAGCCACCCGCGCCGCCGGAACGAGGAATAATCGTCACCTTGTTCAAGGGATCCGCATGGGGCAGCAGCGTCATCAGCAGAGCATGGCCGCACTCGTGGTAAGCGATCAGGCGCTTGCTCTTGCCGTCCAATAGCGGCGGCTTGGTCAGGCCGATGGTGATGCGGTCGATGGCATCGTCGATGTCTTGGTTGGTGATGGCCATGCGCTGACGGCGGGCCGCCAAAATGGCTGCCTCATTGAGCAGGTTGGCCAGATCCGCACCAGCAAAGCCGGGAGTGCGGCGGGCAATGGCCTCCAGGCTGACCTCTTCTGCCAACTTTTTGTTGCGGGCATGCACGCGCAAGATCTCGTAGCGCCCCTTAAAGGTGGGCCGATCTACCGTAACCTGGCGGTCAAACCGCCCCGGACGCAGGAGAGCCGCATCCAACACATCCGGGCGGTTGGTGGCCGCAATCACGATGATGCCGGTGTTGCCCTCAAAGCCGTCCATCTCCGTGAGCAACTGGTTCAGGGTTTGCTCGCGTTCGTCATTGCCACCGCCGATGCCGGCCCCCCGCTGTCGGCCCACCGCGTCGATCTCGTCGATGAAGATGATACAGGGAGCATTCTCCTTGGCCTTCTTGAAGAGATCCCGCACGCGAGAGGCCCCCACCCCGACAAACATCTCCACAAACTCAGAGCCGGAAAGGCTGAAAAAGGGCACCCCTGCCTCGCCAGCAATGGCTTTGGCCAAGAGGGTTTTACCCGTCCCCGGCGGCCCCACCAGCAACACGCCTTTGGGGATCTTGGCCCCCACCGCGGTGAAGCGCTCCGGCTTCTTCAGAAAGGTAACCACCTCTTGCAGCTCTTCTTTGGCCTCTTCGATCCCGGCCACATCGTCGAACTTAACACCGGTTTTGGCTTCCATCTGGAAGCGGGCCCGCGACTTGCCGAAGTTCATCGCCTGCCCGGGGCCGCCCGCTCCCCCACCGGCGCGCCGCAGGAACAAGAACAGCCCTCCCAACAGCAGCACCGGGATGATCAGGTTGCCCAAAATCGCCCAGAAGGCGCTGCCGTCGCGGGTGGGCACCACGGCCACCTCGATCCCCTGCTCGGTGAGGCGATCCACCAGTTGCGGCACGGTGTTGGGCAGCAGGTTCACTCGGTAGCGGGTGGAATGCTGTGTCTGCGGATCGACAGCTGTAACTTCGGCAACCAGGTTGTTGTCCGTGAGGCGCACATCGGTAACCCGCCCCTCCTCGACGTAGCGCAAAAAGCGATCGTAGGTGAGGGCAGAGGCGAGGGCAGCGTGGGCAGGAACCAGACCAGATCCCTGCCAGAGACAAAGGCCCAGCACAAGGGCGATCAACCAGCGCTGGGCAGATAGAGGCTTGTTCATAAGGAAGAGGAACACCCGGTGATTAAAAGTCCTTTAACAAACTTAACCTGTCCATCCTGGAAGACACAACCCTGCCCTGGCCTCGATGAGATCTCCAACTCCAATGAACTTGAGATCTTGCTGATGGGGATCCCTGCCGGAGTGGGATGATCCCCTGCAACTAGGCCGAGCCGGAGGATCCCAGCCGATCCAGCCCATAGACCCGCCGCCACATTTGGTCGGCCAGAGCGGCGGGCAGCAGCCGCATCAGCCCCAGCGCCACCTTGCCGCCGGTGAAAGCAGTGTAGCGGTCGGAAGGGTGGGGATCCGTCATGGCTCTCAGGATCGGCTCCACCACCTTCTCCACCGGCCAGGCCATTTTGTTGAACGAGCTGGCCAGATCGGCAGTTTTGTCCAAGATCGCCTTGTAGGGGCCATTTGGGTTGACAACAGCAGCAAAGGCTTCTTCTGCCACGCGGCCAAACTCAGTGACCACCGGCCCCGGCTCGATCAAGATAACCTTGATGCCGAAGGGGGCCACTTCCACCCGCAGGGCGTCGCTGAGGGCCTCCACGGCAAACTTAGTGGCGTTGTAAACCCCACTGAAAGGCATCGACATCTGGCCAGCCACCGAGCTGAGGTTGAGGATGCGGCCGCTGCCTCGTTCCCGCATTTGGGGCAAGAGGGCGCGGGTGAGGGCGTGCAGGCCAAACACGTTGACCTCGAACTGGCGCCGCATCGCCGCCACATCCACCTCTTCCACCGGCCCCATCTGGCCATAGCCGGCGTTGTTCACCAGGATGTCCACCCGGCCAAAGCGATCCAGAGCCTTTTGGGCCAGCGCCTCCACCTGGGCCGTATCGGCCATGTCGGTGGGCACCACCAGCGCTTCTGTCCCCTGCCTCTCCACCAAGTCCTTGACGTTTTGTAGCAGCCCCTCTCGGCGGGCCGCCAGCACCAAGCGGGCCCCGCGTTTGGCCGCTTCCAGGGCAACGGCCTCTCCAATGCCGGCAGAGGCTCCGGTGATCAGCACCACCTGATTGGCAAGTGAAGGCATGGCTTTCTTTCCTGCAAACTTTTTCCATCCTAGAAGGATTTCCGGGATCCCTGGAGAGGGGCAACCCCGCCCTTGGAGTTTCCGTATTCGGCACCCGGTATTGTGGCTATGATTGGATGAACCCGGAAAACGGCTAGGGTAGGGCTCGACGGACGAGTTCTTCTTGAGCAGGTGTCTTGGGGTGTGAAGTAGAGAGTTGCGTGTAGGGTGGAGCGACTGTGAAGTACTTCCGCAGGCGAGTTGGCCGAGGTCGATCTCTGTCGCCGGAGGAGCGCTGGGCGGTTACCGAGGCTCGGTTGGCTCAATTGCTCAGAGTGGCGGAGGCTAACTTACAGGCCAACTCTGAGCTACGCCAACAGCAGCAAGAACAGCAGCGACAACTGGAGGCCGAGCGACGCAACAGCGAAGCCCTGCGCGATGCCACTGCCGATTTGCGCACCAGCGTGATGGAGCTGCGGGAGGGGCAGGCCCTTTGGCAAAGCCAGGTGGACGAGCTGCGCTCTTGTCTGCGGGATTTGCTCAAGGAACAAAGCGAACTGGTGCAGATCATCGCCCAGCAGCAGCACATCCTGAAGGACTGTAAGGAAGTCATCCGCGCCATTCTGGAGCAAATGCGGGATGACCACCGCGACTTCCGCTCCGCCATCAGCATTTTGCTGGAGGAACTGCACCAAACCGTGCGCTGCCTGGTTCTCAAGTCGGGCGGCACCCTTCCCAAGCCTGTCCGCCATCCCGAAGCGCCAGCTCCCGGCTCCCAGCCGCCTGATTCTGCCTCGCCTGGGGATGGCTCTCTGTCCTAGCAACCCAGACTTCTGCCTTCCCCGAAAGCTCCAGAGCTATCCAATCCCGCCCTCCGGCTGGGGCCAAAACAGGCGCAACTCCCTAACCTGCTCCCCCTTGACCAACAGGGAGCCGCCGCCGGACCGGCCTTGCAGGGGAATTTCCTCAGGAGAGAAGGAGTGTACCCGTTCGGACTCCGTGATCACATCGACTTGCAGATGGGGGTGCGCCGCCAGATCGGGGGGGAAACCCACCAAGCCCACCAAGCCATCCCCTTTGTTGGAGAAGTGAAAGGCTGACACGCCCACTTTACCCTGCTCCAGGATGGGTATCTCGCCCAGAGGCAGCCGCTTCAGATAGCCCGACCGACTGGCCAAAATCAGGATCCCTTGCGGGGGCAGCAACGCCATACCGGCGATCTGTTCTGTGCGCCCCAAACGTAGGGCTAGGGATCCCATAGCTGCCCGACCCATCAAGGGGATCTGTTCGGCATCCAGCCGCAGCGCCCGCCCGGCGGAGGTGGCGAGGACAACGCTGTAGCCTTGGTGGCCGGGATGCCAAAGGGCCGCCCAGCCCAGCTCGTCCCCTTCTTTGAGTTTCAGGACGGTGGATCCCCGTTGGCTAAGGCCCGTCAGCTCCGCCAGGGCCACCCGCTTGATCCGACCCTGCCGGCTGAGCACCACCAAAGTGGCCTCGCCGGGAGAGTGCTCCGCACCGCTGACGCGAACGGGATCCAACGGGAAGGTGGCAACGATCGGCTCGGGGTTGGGGAGAAGGGTGACCAGAGGTACCCCCCGCGAGGAGCCGGTGCTGAGGGGGATCCCTTCGCTGGGCACGGTGAAAGCTTTGCCGCTGGCGGTGAGCACCAAGATTTCCTGCTCTGGGGTCACGCATTCCAGGCCGACCAGAACATCTTCTCCCAATTCCCGTTGCGCCGGATTGCTGCGGGAGCGAGGCCCAGGCAGAGGCAGGCGGCGCACGTAGCCTTTGCGGGTAAGTTGCAGCAGGAAGCGGGTGTCTTCGCCGACTTTGCCACTGGGGATCTGGGCCTGTTCTGCCTCCAGCTCGGCTTCCGAAAGGATCTGGGTACGGCGCCGGTCGGCAAAAGTTTTCTTCAAGTGGCGCAGCTCTTTTTTCAGGTAATTCAAGAGCTTGCGGCGATCTTCCAGCAGCCCCTGCAATTCGAGGATGCGGGCCTGCAGCTCGGCCTGCTCCTGATGGAGGCGCTCCCGCTCCAAGGTTGTCAGGCGGCGCAGGGGCATGGCCAAGATTGTCTCCGCCTGTTGGGGGGTGCAGCCCAGGCGAGTTTGCAGTTGGGCTTTGGCCGTGGCGCTATCGGGGGCTTGCCGCAGCAGGTCGATCACCCCCTCCAGATCGGCCAGGGCCAGCACCATCCCCGCCACCTCTTCCGCTTTGCGCTGTACCCGCTGCAGTTCGGCGCGAAACATCCGGTTGAGAGTGGCCTCGCGGAATTGCAAAAAGTGCTGCAAAATCTGCTTCAAGCTGAGCTGCTGGGGTTTTCCCTCCACCAGGGCCAACAGGATTACCCCAAAGGTGCTCTGCAGGGGGGTGAGCTTGTACAACTGCTGCAGAACTGCCTGCGGGTTGGCCTCCCGCTTCAGCTCCACCACCACGCGAATGCCGCTGCGATCCGACTCATCCCGCAAGTCGGCAATGCCGCTGAGGCGGTCTTGGGCGACCAACTCTGCCACCTTCTCGAGCCAGGCGGCTTTGTTCACCTGGTAGGGAAACTCGGTGATAACCAGGGCGGGCCGGCGGTGGCGTCCTCTGCCCGGCTGGATCTCCTCAAAGCGGGCCACTCCCCGCAGGGTGATGGAGCCGCGCCCGCTGAGGTAGGCCTCGCGGATCCCTTGGCTATCAACGATTTGGCCGCCGGTGGGAAAGTCCGGCCCTGGGATCCAGCGCAACAGCTCTTCAGGGCTGAGATCGGGATGGTCGATCAAAGCCAGCAGGCCGTCCACGACTTCTCCCAGGTTGTGGGGCGGGATGTTGGTGGCCATGCCCACGGCAATGCCGGCAGAGCCGTTGAGGAGCAGGATGGGCAGGCGGGCCGGTAGAACGGTGGGCTCCGCCTGGGATCCGTCGAAATTGGGCATAAAGTCCACAATTTCTTCGGAGATCCCCTGCAGAAGGGCCGTGTGGCTCAGCTCCGCCAGCCGACACTCGGTGTAGCGCATGGCCGCCGGCGGATCGTCGTCCACCGAGCCGAAGTTGCCGTGCCCCGCCACCAGGGGGTAGCGGCTGGAAAAGTCTTGCGCCATGCGCACCAGCGCGTCATAGACCGCCTGATCCCCGTGGGGGTGATATTTCCCCAGCACGTCCCCCACCACCCGCGCACACTTGCGGTAGGGGCGATCCGGGGTCAGGCCCAGCTCGTGCATGGCGTAGAGGATGCGGCGATGCACCGGCTTGAGGCCATCCCGCACATCCGGCAAGGCCCGCCCCACGATCACGCTCATAGCGTATTCCAGGTAGGAGCGTTGCATCTCCCCCTGCAAATCGGTAACGATCACCCGCCCTGAACGGGATCCCCTACCCGATCCAGATCCCAGTCCGTCGAGAGTCAGTTGCTGAGTCATGGCAAACCGGAGCGGAACGCTTTCCAGGTTACTGTAGCCGTTTCTTTGGCCCTTGCGAGGTGGGATCCCATTCTCAAGGCCAGCCTGTTGCTAGCCGTTGTTTGTTGGCGTATCAATGGGCGTAGCTCTGTCCCTCCTAGGCCGGCCAGTCAGCTTGGGGTTTTCAATCTAGCGGAGTTTGCACTTTTGCCGGCAAAGGAAGGATTCTCGGCAAGGATCTGGCGCTACTTGGTTGGGCTTTTTCTTCTCACTTCTAGTCGAGATATAGTCGTTCCAGGCTAGCTTGAGACAGCTCCCTCACCCCCGGCCCCTCTCCCAGCCCAAGCGCTCCGCGCCCAGCACCCCCCCCCCCCCACCCGCCGAGCAACCGGAGCCACAGAGGAGTAGACAAAAAGGAAGGGAGGGGGGGGGGG
>NZ_JANSIQ010000011.1:27086-37987 GCF_047502685.1 Synechococcus sp. OH20
CCCTTTACTACCCTCTACCCAGCGAGGGAGCGCTCCCGCACCCCCGGCCCCTCTCCCACCCTCACCCCCGGCCCCTCTCCCACCCTCACCCCCGGCCCCTCTCCCAAAGGGAGAGGGGAGTTAGAGCGGCGACCTGCGACAGCATTGCGTAGCAATAACGGCGCGACGAACTGTTTCACGACTATTTGATAATGACTGTAGTTGTTGAGAGGGTTGGCAGAGTTGAAAGGCTCCATCTGCCAGAGCAGACGGGGTGGGATCCCCAGCCCTTCGGTCAGGGGTGCGGGCCTTGGCGGAGCCTGAGGGTCGCAGTCGTAGAGGGTGGTGGTGTAGCGATAGGTGCGCGGCGGCCCACCCTTGAGGCGGATGCCGCTGATCTCAAAGAGATAGGGGCGATTGGGCTGAACGGATCCCACCGAGTAGGTGAGGGTTTCCAGGCCAAAGGCGGGATCCCCAACCCGGATATCTCCAACAGGCACCAGTTCGCCGGTGAGGGCATCGGTGATGCGGATTTGGGCTTGGCTGAGGTCAGACAGGCCGCCGCGGCTGGGCACCGAGAAAGACCAGCGGTAGGCAGATAAGGGCTGGCCGGAAAATCCCTCCAGACGGTAGAGATAGCCGTCCCTCTCCGGGAAGGCAATAAACTCTGGATCCGGCACGGACTCGTCAAAACCGAAGATCCAATTGGCATTGGCCTGGGTCACCCGTCCGGCCCGCGGGTCAAAGACAATGCCGTAGGCGCCTTGGGCATGTTGGGGATAGAGGTTCCAGCGGCGATGCCCCACGTCCACGAAGTTTTCCCGGCCCGGCTCGGCAAAGTAGATGTCCACCTGGCGCGCCAGCACCCGCCCTGGGTCGGGGCCGTTCAGCTCCAGAATCGGGCCGATCGCCAAGTTACCAAAGCGGGATCCCGCCGCCCCGGCAGGAGTGAAGCAACGCCAAGAGGGGGGTGGCTCGTGGCTGAGGGCGCCATTGGCCACCTGCAGCAGCGCCGCTTGCTGAGCGGCCTCCAAGAACTCGGGATTGAGCTCCACCGGCGGCAACTCGTGCAACAGCCGCAGAAAGTTCAGCCGATCCATCATCTTCTGGGCTGCTGCCGGGGTGAGGCGACCGGGATCACAAGTGGCAACTTGCGGCTGCTCGGCATAGATAGGGCCGGCAAAGGTGCGGGTCTGGCGATCCAACTGGCACATGAAGCTGGCGATGGGCAGCTCCCCCGCCGGCGGGGGCCCCACCGCAGTAAGGGATCCCTCCCCCCTGCCGCCGCAGGCGGCCAACAGAACAAGGCAGAGCAGACTCAAAACCACCCCTGCCCAGACTTGCTGCAAACTGGGCAGCCGCTGCCAAGGCATGCAAGATCCTGTAGGCTTACCGACTGGCGGGGGTGGGAGTGGGCGTGAGGCTGGGGGGACTGACGGTGCTGCTGCTACCCTCGTCGCAGGCAGACAGCAGCCCCAGGCACAGGAACAGGGCCAGGGCCCCCAAGAGCTGGCGGGTCACTTGGGTGGGTTGGAGTGTAGCCATCGCAACAAATCTCCAAAACGCTGCCAGGTTTGACCCTGTTTTATCACCTGGCCAAACCGGTCGCCGTGCCAGGGCTTGTGCCGACAAGAGCAGAACCTGAGAACAGGGCAAGGAATGCTGGCCCAACTGGGCCCCACCCACTAGAGATAGAGCCTAAGTTCATTCTCCATCGCCACCATTAGTGCTGCGACGGATCCGCGTACCTTTTTCTGCGCTCAAGCGTAAAGATTGCGTGGATGAATCTGCTTTTTGCCGCTGAATCGGACTGCTCACGTTGACATGATTTGCCCATCATCTGCCTGAAGGGATCCCTTTCTCAAGGGATGATCTGAAACTCCAGATTGTAAGTCTGGAGCAGGTTGATTGTCTCGTGGTCGGTGAGGTTGGTGTCGGCCAGCTCCAGGTTGTAGTAATCGATAAACTCCTCGTGGTCGAAGTAGGGGCCGGCATGCCAGGTGCCCATTTCCAGTTTGATAAAGCGGTCGCCGGGCACCCGAAAAGCTTGAATCTCATCCACCTGTAGCTCGTCGGCAGGCGGCGCGACGGCAATAAACCACTCCTTGCTGTGCAGGGATCCCAGACACTGGGTGCAACGGGTGTGGTGAGTTATTTGGGTGAACCGAAGGCCACGGCGGGGCAAGCGCATGAGGTAGAAGCGGGGTTGCCCCTGATTCAAAACCAACTGGGCATCTTGGCCGTCGAAGGGTTTGTCGTCAGGAGTAGGATAGATCACCTGCCCGTAGAGGGCAAAGTTTTCCGGTTCAGCGAGATGGGCCTTCAGTTGGCGCAGTTGACTGCTCACCCTGTTTGTCTCCTCTTTCCCAAAGCTGTACCCGTTGTTGCTCCGCAAGCCGATCCCCACCTGCTGCCGGCACAAGGTCGTGAAGACCCAAATAGCAGAGCAGATCTTAATCTTACCCAGATTTGCCGGTAGTCTCCTTCCGGAGAACAGTCTCAGTAAAATGGGAGAAATTTGTAACACTCGGCAATGGTGATGCGGCGGGATTTACAGGAGCTGGTCATTTCTCCTTTTCAAGTGCAAAGTCTTTCTGGGGTGCCCGTAGCTTGGCTGTACCGACCTCGGCCCGTCCGCCGCTGGAAAGACTGGCTGCGCCAGTTCTCCGCCTTCTGGGATCTGCTGCGCCTGTTGTTGGTGCTGGATCTCTGCTGCCGTTTCTTGACCTTTTGGACAGGGGGATCCCTGCTGACCTTGCTGGGGCGGATCTGGATCCCCGGCCTGTACAGCAGTTGGCGCACTTGGCTGGTGGAATGGGGGATCCTGGCAGCCATTGCCGCTTTGGGCCAAGCCTATTGGATTTTCCGCAGCCGCCGCCTGCCGCTGCTGTTGAACTTGCTGGAGGAAGTAGATCGCTACAACCGGATCATCCAAGCCATCCACCTCAACGACCAATTGGTGGAAGCCGGCAACCCCGAGGTCAAGCTGGCCCAGCGGGCTGAAGTAATCGAGGCTTTGAAGCTGACGCGGACAGATCTGATCCGCGCCCTGAAAACCGAGCGGATTTTGCGGCAAAACGAGGATCTGATCGAGCAGCAGAGTGAGCTTTTCGGAGATAATCTGGCGGCTTTGACCGCCCTGCAGGTGAGGGAGCGGGCCGGTGAGCAGGGGCGGCTTTTGGACGCCGCTTTGCAAGTTGCCCTCCACGTGCGCTCCCAAATCCGCCAACTGCAGCAGCGAGAAGCAAACCTAGCTCAAGACAAAGTTCAAAATCCAGAGGAAACAACTTTTGATTTGTAGTTATATCAAGTTCCCTCAATCGGGCATGAGGGCGTGGATGCGCTTGCCACCGTTGGGATAGAGAAGAGCACGTTTGGGGCCGTGGATGGGATCTTCGACAATAATCGTCTGCTCGCGGCTGGCCCCCAGCGAAACAATGGCAATCGGCACCTGCATCAACTGCGCCAAAAACTTCAGGTAATCATGGGCTTCGGGGGGCAGGTCTTGGATGGAGCGGCAGTCTTTGGTGGAGCACTTCCAGCCGGGCAGGGTTTCGTAGATGGGCTTGCACTGGGCAAAGACACGGGCATCGCTGGGGAAGTGACGGATCTCCCGCCCCTGGTACTCATAGGCCACGCACACCTTGATCTCATCCAAGCCGTCCAGCACATCCAGCTTGGTGATGGCCAGGCAATCCAAGCCATTGATCCGCACCGCATAGCGCCCGATCACGCCATCGAACCAGCCGCAGCGCCGTTGTCGTCCGGTGGTGGTGCCAAATTCGGCGCCGGTTGCCCCCAGGTACGCCCCGATCTCATCTTTGAGCTCGGTGGGAAAAGGGCCTTCCCCAACGCGGGTGGTATAGGCTTTGGCCACCCCGATCACCCGGTCAATGCTGGTGGGGCCGATCCCGGCGCCAATACAAGCGCCACCGGCAATGGGATGGGAGGAGGTGACGTAGGGGTAGGTGCCGTAGTCGAGATCCAGCAGGGTGCCTTGAGCCCCTTCAAACAAGATGTTCTCCCGATCTTCGATGGCTTGGGTGAGCAGCAGGGCGGCGTCGGTAACGTAGGGACGCAGCCGCTCGGCGTAGGCCAGGTATTGCTGGATGATCGGCTCGGGATCCAGCGGGGGCAGGTTGTAGATTTTTTCCAGCAAAACGTTCTTGTAGGGAATGGCCCAACTGAGGCGTTCCCGCAGTTGATCGGGGTACATCAAGTCCACGACGCGGATGCCCATGCGCTCGGCCTTGTCGGCATAGGTGGGGCCAATGCCTCGTCCGGTGGTGCCCAGCTTATAGATGCCGCGCCGCTCTTCCTCGGCCACGTCGATGACACGATGGTAGGGCAGGGTCACGTGGGCGGTTTCGGCGATGTACAGGTTGTGGGTGGAGATCCCCAGTTGGTGCAGTTGGTCGATCTCCGCCAGCAACACCTCAGGATCGATCACCGTGCCGCTGGCGATGATGCAGCGTTTGTCGGGGTAGAGGATGCCGGAGGGGATCAGGTGCAACTTGAAGGTTTGGCCCCCCACCACCAGGGTATGTCCTGCATTCACCCCACCTTGATAGCGGACGACCACATGCGCCTTTTCACTGAGGAGGTCGGTGATCTTGCCTTTTCCTTCGTCGCCCCACTGGGCACCGACAACCACAACGTTTGCCAAGAGCTTCTCCTACAGTCCGTGGATGGCACAAAAAATCCCCTTTGCGGGGGCTGCTGCACTAATTTACCGCATTGCTCGGGGCAATGTTGAGGTCTTGGGACAAAAACGTTAACAATCGATTAACTTTTTCCTTCCCCTTTCAGCTCCCTGGTTTGAACAGGCCAATGGCAGTGACCTGGTTGGATCCCGCCGCAAAGGTAAAAGCCAGGCCCAAGGCATCGTAGTTGACGTAGTAGCGATCGTCGCGCAGATATTCTCGGCTTCCCTTGGGATAGGGCACCACCTCGTTGTAGCCGTTCTCGCCGGGCCCACCATAAACGGCGATCACTTCGGAGTAGGTGGAGCCCATGCGGATCCCTTCGCCGGTCATAGCTTCTGGGTGGGTGGTGTAGATGCGGTTGGCAAAAAAGCTATCCACAATGCCCGGATGGCGGTAGGTAAAGAGGATGTAATCTTGCAGGTAAAAGATCTTCAGGTCGCTGTTGGGCTGAAAGACGTTGGCCCCAGAGGCCGCTGGGATCTGATCCACATTGCCCAGGAGGTGGGTATCGACGTTGCGGGTATCCATGCCTAGGACAAAACGGCCGACACGGCCCTCTTGAACCAGTACGGTGGGGCGGGGTGGGGGGCTGGGGCGGCGAGGGGGCAGGGCCAGCGCTTCCAGGGCGGCACTCAGCCAGGCGTTCTCATCTCCCTCTACCCTTTGCAAGGGCACCAAACCCTGCGCTAGGGAACGACCATCTCCCGTTTTCCAGGTGGCTACGGCCAGTTCCACCGCCGCGCCGGAGGGAAGGGCAAAGAAGCGGGTTTGTCGCTCGCTGCCTTGGGTGGGCTGCCCCAAAATAAGGGTGCTACCGCTGGAGCCCAACTGGGCAGCCAAGAGGGTGGCCCCCTGGCGCGTGTTGCCATCCACCAGAACCGCCAGCGGGATCCCGGCGGCAATGGGCAAATTTTCGCTGTTCCAGAGGGTGGGCTGCCCAAAGCGGTCTTCGGTAATCAGCAGCGGTTGAATGGAGCGGGGCAAAAACAGGCGGGCCACATCTGCCACCACTTGCGGGTCATAGCCCACGGATCCGCGCAGATCGAGAACTATGCCCTGGCTGTAGTCTTGGGTGTAGAGGGTTTGGCGGATCTGCTGAGCGGTGGCAGGGGTGAGCTCCGGCACCGCCAAATAAACCCGGCGCGGGCCGATCCCACGCGCCTGGACAGGCGGGCGAGGGCGGTTGAGCAAGTCCTTAAAAGCTTGCGCATTCCAAAACCGATCGGCAGGATCCCCATACTCCCGCAAGATTTCTTGGATCAACTCCTGCTCCACCTCGATGGGGGGACGGGGATCCCCGTAGGTGCGGGCCAAGAGGCGGGTGTAGAGGTCGTGGTAACTGACTGCAGCCGCTTGGCTGCCCGCCCCCAAAGACTCGTTGATGAACAGTCCCACTAAGTAGCGCAGATCCTGGCCTACTGGCGGAGAAGGGAGAGAAGGCGAGCTCTCAGAAGGGGAAGGGGCCGGCTCAACCATCGGCCCCTCAACAGACGGGATGACCGGCACCGGCGGCAAGCCTGCCTGACCCATCACCCTGATGGGAAGGATCCCAGCAAGTGCCACGACCATTCCCCCCGCTCCAATTGCACGCGCAACTCCCTTCATGGCGGCCTGGCCTCTTGCAGATGCTGCGAATAGGATAAACCCCAAACGCTTCCCTCTGCCACTGTCCGCGGTGTCAGATATCTATTTTTTGCATCTTAGAACACTAGATGTGGCTGCCTCGTCCCCCTTCTTTTGAGCAGAGTGTTTCCAGTCAGAAAACCCCCCCGCACAGACCTGGTTGTTCGCTTACTTGCCTTTTTTGCCCTTTTTGCTTGGCTTGGGCTTTTCTGCTGTCTCCTCAACCGGGGTTGTCACTTCGAGTTCCGAGCCGACCGCAGAGGCGGAGACAGTTTCGGCAGGGGATACTTCTACAGCTAGAGTCGGTTCGTCGGCCGCTTCTCCGTCAGCGTCCGTGGCCGTCTCTGAAGAGGCTGCCACTGCCTCTGGCCCCTCGGACTCGAACTCCGCCTCTGGCACTGTAACCCTCTGTTCTGAGCTCGCCGAAGAAGTGGGCGCCTGGGTGGGATTCCCCTCGCCATCGACCCAGTTGACTGTGGTCTGAGCCTTCAGCCAGGCCATCACTTTGTTGGTCAGAAGATCTTCGTGAACGACTTGGCGTACTCGCTCCCGATCCAGCTTCTGCCCTTGCTGGGCATAGGCCGCCATCACCTCTTCCACTTCGACTTCCAATTCGTTGGGGCCTACGGCAATCTGCTCCTGCCGGACGATGGCACTGAGAGCCAAGGTGCGCCGCAGCCGGTTGATGGCCTCGGGCCGGTAGCGCTCCATCAACTGGTTAAGGGTTTCGGGCGGCATTTGGGACAAGAGCTTGCGGATCTCTCCCGGCGGGACCCCTTGCTGCTGCTGCAGCGACTGAAGGCTTTGGGCCAGCAGTTGTGTCGTTTCTTGCTCGACTAGGGTCTCCGGCAGATCCACCTCGGTGGTTTCCAAAATGGCGTTGAGGATGGCCGTCTCCAGGTTTTCCTCAGATTGTCTCAGAGCATCTTGTTCGAGGCGCTTTTGCAGGTGTTCCCGCAGCTCGGACACCGTCTGAAAGTTGCTGATCTCCTGCACAAAGGCATCGTTCAACTCGGGCAGCTCTTTGGCTTTGATCTCGTTCAGATGGACGGTGAAGGTAACCGTTTTTCCAGCCAACTCTTCTCTGAAGTAATCGTCGGGGAAAGTGGCTGTGATCTCCTTGGTTTCGTCGAGCTGCATGCCGACAACGCCCGCCACAAAACCGGGGATGAAGTTCTCCTCTTTGAGCTCCAACTGAAAGTCTTGGGCGGCGATCTCCTCCAGGGGATTGCCCTCGGCGTCGCGAGCTTGAAAATCGATCACCACCACATCCCCCAACTGGGCGGGCCGATCTTCTACGGGCAGGAGGGTGGCCCGCTGATCCCGCCACCGGTCGATGAGCTGGTCGACCTGTTCGGGCTTGACGGTGACGCGGGTGGCCGTGACGGTTAGACCTTTGTATTGGCCGACGCGGGCTTCGGGGTACACCTCCACATACCCTGAGAAGCTGAAATCGGCTTCCGGGTTGAACTGGGCCAAGAGCTGCCCCACCTCCTCATCCAGCTCGAAGCGGCTGATGGGGGTGAGCTGAGTTTCCTGGAAGGCCTGTTGGATGGCCTCGTTGATCAAGTCATCCACAGCGCTGGCCATGATGCGCTCACGGCCCACCTGGCGCATCACCAGGTTGCGGGGGGCCTTGCCCTTGCGAAATCCCGGGATCTGGATATTCCGCTCCAGTTGGCGCAAGGTTTTTTCGTAGGAGCGCTTCACCTGGTCCGCTTCTACCACGATTTTGAGGCCAACCCGGCTGCCAGGGCGTTTTTCTTGTGTGACCTGCATAGGAAGTGATGAGCTGGTGAGAGAAGCAAGCAGAAGTTCAATTCTACCCCAACCGCTTGGGGATCGACGGGATCCATACGGGGCAGTTCTAGGCAGGGGATCCCTCGGTGGCCACTTCTTTCACCTCCTGGATGTCCTCTTGGGGTTCGGCGCGCTTGCTGGGGGGCAGTTGCTTGACTTTGGCTTCCAGCTCCACCACCATTTCCTTGAGCTCGGTGATGGTGACTTCCTTCTCCTGCAGTTGCCGATTTTTTTCGCGGGCTTCGATGCTGAACTGGACACGCATCCAGAGGCTATACAGCCAGGCAAGGGCGGCCCCGATCCCGGCAGAAGCCAGCAGTTCAATCACCAGTGGGCTTTCGATGCTGACTCCGGGGGCGAAGTTAATCGTGACCGGGGTGGCGTTTTGCATGGCAAAAAGAGCGATTCCCAGGAGGGCCGAGAACAGGATCAGGTAGTTGAACAGTTGCATGATTTTCTCCTTCGAGGGATCCACGACGGCTTGCCAGCACCAGAATACCCACAAACGGGGGTTGATTTGTTGGCCCAAGAGATCTCAGAAGAACCAGCCATAGCTGTGTAAGCCTTTGCCCAGAAAGTTCACCCCCAGATAACACACCCAAACCACCCCAAAGCCCAAGCTGGCCAAGAGGGCGGGGCGCCTGCCCTGCCAGCCTTTGGTGATGCGGGCGTGCAAATAGGCGGCAAAGACCAACCAGGTAATCAAAGCCCAGGTTTCTTTGGGATCCCAGCTCCAGTAGGTACCCCAGGCTTCGTTGGCCCAGACGGCGCCGGCAATGATGCCGATGGTGAGCAGCGGGAACCCCAGCCCGATTAGCCGGTAGCTGGTGTTGTCTAAGATTTCCGCCAGGCTCAGCCGTTGCCAAGCGATCGCTTCGTTGGGTGCCGGTTGGGGAAGAGGTTCAGCCAGTCGGGGGGAGCGGATCCCGGCGTAGACCAGTTCTGCAGCAGGAGATGGCAGGGTGGCTTCTGTCCATTCCGGGTGGGTTGCAGGCTGAGAGGGGCGAAATTGCAGGCCGAGGGAGTTGCCCTTCAACTGAACTTCCTGGCCGCGGGTGACGATGAGAAAAGTGATGGCCAAAAGGGATCCCACCAAGAGGGCTGCGTAGGCCAGCAGCATCACAGTTACGTGCATCATCAGCCAGTTGGATTGCAAAGCCGGCACCAGTGGTTGGGCCGCCTGCATATCTTCCGGCAGGGCCAGGGCGGCAAAGGCCACAATGCCTGTCGCCAGCGGGGCGGTCGTCACCCCCACCCAACGGCTACGAGTCCAGTGGAGAGCCAGCAGGTGCAAGGTGGTGATCCCCCAGGCCAAGAAAAACAAAGACTCGTACAAGTTACTCAAGGGGAAATAGCCGGCATCGATCCAGCGGGCCGTCAGCAGGGCGGCGATCGTCAAGTTTGCCCCGATCATCCCCGCCAAGCCCAGCTCAGACAGAAGCTGCACCTGGGGAAACGCTGCCCCCCCCCAGTAAAACAGCATGGCCCCCAAACAGACAGCAAAGGCCATGTTGTTGAGCAAAGCCTGCCACTGAGCTAGATCCAAGCCTGCAAAAGCCGTTATCGCCAACCAAGCCATACCTGACCTCAAAAGTTCTCCTGACCCCGCTTGGGCCAGACCGCTGATCCCATTCTAGGGTGGGGGAGGGGATCTTCCCCAAAGGACACATGCTGGTAATGTGGGGATGGCTTATCTGCTGCTCGGCAGGATACCGAAAGTGTTGGGATGTGAGGCTCATGCAAGGACACGCGGGAAAGGCCAGAACCTGGAGATGGGGATGGTGGATGGCTCTGGTGGCAGCTCTTGTGCTGGTCGCTTGCGGTGGATCCCCGCCTGAACAGCCCCAGGAACAGCTACCTCAGCTCGAGCGGGTACCAGTGCCGCCGGAGATTGCCAAGCTGGATGCCCACTTGGAGCACTGCCGTCCGCGGGTGCAGATCCTCAGCCCTAAGCCGGGTGAGGTGTTGTCGGAGCGGCAAGTAACCGTTCGCTTTGCAGTGCAGGGGTACCCCCTTTTTAAGGATCCGCAACTGGGCCTTGGCCCCCATTTGCACGTAGTGCTGGACAACCGGCCCTACATCGCCCACTACGATGCCGATGCTCCCCTCGTTTTTGAGGATTTGGAGCCGGGATCCCATACTCTGCGGGTGTTTGCCGGCAAGCCCTGGCACGAGAGCTTTAAAAACTCCGAGGCCTACGCCCAAGTCAGCTTCCATGTGCTAGCGCCTACGCCGGAATACGTGCCGCAGCCGCACCTGCCTTTGCTCACCTACAACCGCCCCACCGGCAGCTACGGTGCCGAGCCGATCCTGGTGGACTTTTGGCTGGCCAACGCCCCGGTACGCGAGAGTCTGCTGACCGACCTGCCGCGGGATTGGCGCATCCGCTACACCCTCAACGGCCAATCTGGCCTGCTGGATCGCTGGGAGTCTTTTTACTTGAAGGGCTTGAGGCCCGGTCGCAATGTGATGGTGGTGGAACTGGTGGACAGCAAAGGGGATCCCATCCGCAACGTGTTCAACAGCGCTGCCCGCGAGATCACCTACACCCCCGGCGGCCAAGACACTCTCTCCAAGCTGATCCGCGGCGAGCTGAAAGCGGAAGAGGCCCTGGCCATTGTGCAGCCCCAGCCCACACCGACGCCGACACCCACGCCGACACCGACGCCCACGCCGACACCCACACCCACGCCGACACCCACACCCACGCCGCCACCCACCCCCCCACCGCCGCCCACGCCGACCCCGACGCCGACGCCCACACCGACCCAGACGCCCGGCCCGATGGCGACG